>JAFGCN010000008.1 GCA_016932615.1 Candidatus Aenigmatarchaeota archaeon | reverse complement strand
GGAAAAACAGAATATCCTGAATATAGAGAAGCATTTTGGAATACTAAAAGTAAAATATGGGAGAAAAGTATAAACTTAGATTTGAAAATATCGACCTGGAGGTCGAAATATTCACAGACCGGGGTTTTATTCCCAGCTATGAAGTCAATTTTCCAAAGCTTGACGAAGGCACGGGAGCTTTATACCTGGAACTAAAGAACAGGATGATTTCCGAGCTGGAACTCACCTCCCTGGGGGGAGAAAATATTGAAGCTGTAAAAAAAGAATTCCGGCAAAAGGCAGAAAAAGAAATACAAAAAGTCCTTCCAAAGGTGGAGGAAGGCACAAAAAATTACCTGATTGGGCTATTGATACAGGAGATGCTCGGTCTTGGAAGAATCGAGATTCTTCTGCAGGACCCAAACCTTGAAGAAATAGTCATAAACTCCGCAAAGGAAGGCATCAGTGTTTACCACAAAAAATACGGCTGGACTAAGACAAATATACTCATAGACAAGGAAGAGGACATCCTGAATTATTCCGCCATTATCGCCCGTTCCATAGGAAAGCAGGTAAATGTGCTAAACCCCCTTCTGGATGCACACCTTCCAACCGGTGACAGGGTAAACGCAACACTGTTTCCCATATCAAATGAAGGAAACACGATGACCATCAGGAAATTTCGAAGAGAGCCCTGGACAATAACTGACTTTATTGAAAATAAAACCATCTCTCTTGAAGTCGCTGCCTTCATGTGGTTTTCGGTACAGTATGAGATGAATCTGATTGTTTCCGGAGGCACGGGCACGGGAAAAACCAGTTTCCTCACTACACTCCTATCCTTCATGCCTCCAAACCAGAGAATCCTGTCTATTGAGGATACAAGGGAGATTAAGCTCCCAGATTTCCTGCACTGGGTGCCAATGGTCACAAGAATGGCAAACCAGGAAGGAAAAGGAGAGATTAACATGCTTGACCTCCTGATAAACGCGCTTAGGATGAGGCCTGACCGGATAATCCTTGGAGAAGTAAGGCGAAGTCGTGAGGCAGAAGTTCTTTTTGAGGCAATGCACACCGGCCACAGCATTTGCGCAACGCTTCATGCAGATACTGCACTCCAGACCTACCGCCGGCTTACCAGCCCGCCAATTTCAGTTCCGGAATCCCTCATGGAAGCGGTAGACCTGTTTGTAGTGATGTTTCGTGACCGCAGAAAAGGAATAAGAAGGGTTTACGAAATCGCAGAAGTACTGCCACAGTACGGACGGGATGTCGGAACCGAAAAGATAAATACTTTGTATAAATGGGATGCCGCCACAGATACATTGGCGCCATACCATGAAAGCAAAAAAGCAATTGGAAAAATGGAAATGCTCCTGGGCCTCTCCCGCCAGGAAATACAGGAAGACCTTAAAAAAAGGGAAAGGGTGCTGGAGTACATGCTAAAGAAAAACATCCGAAACGTCAATGAAGTAGGCAAGATTACCTCTGGATATATGAAAAATCCTGAAGACATTCTCAAGAAAATATGAGCTACAAAACGCTAGGTAAAAAGCTAATCGGCTTTTTTCCAGGGCTGGAAGTAAATCTTAAGCATGCCGAGATAAAGTTAGCGCCAGAGATGTATCTTGGAAGGCTTGTCATGGCTTCAACATTTTTCTCCACACTAATGCTCGCCATAATGACTGTCATTTACGTGATTTTCAGAAATCCCGGGCTCCTGATGTTCCTCATAATCATCCCATTGGCGGGTTTTGGAATTACCTTCTTTTATGGCATGTCCTACCCGCGGCTCATAATATCAAAGAGGACCGCAAACCTTGAGAAAAACCTCCTCTTTGCGCTAAGGCATCTTTTGGTAGAGATAAGGTCAGGAATCTCACTTTATGAAGCGTTGCTATCTGTTGGGAGGTCTAATTATGGCGCCCTTTCCGAAGAATTCAAAAAGATGACAAAAATGATTTCAATGGGGGTTCCTGAAAATAAGGCAATGGAAGAGGTAATGATTAAAAATCCCTCAACGAATTTCCGGCGTGCAATGTGGCAGATTACCAACTCCATGCAGGCGGGCTATGATGTGGGGGATACTATTGAAGAACTAGTAAAAGAATTTTCGATGGAGCAAAGAACTGCCATCCGGATGTATGGCGCCCAGCTTAACTCTCTTGCGCTTGTATATATGATATTTGCCATAATCCTTCCCTCAATCGGTGTGTGCTTTCTCATCATACTCTCCTTTTTCTCCAAGTTTCCCGTCTCCCAGGGGATACTTATGCTCCTGATGGCAGTGGTGACAATCTTTCAGTTCATGTTTATTGGAATAATAAAATCCAAGAGGCCAAAAGTAGAATGACATACCAGACTAGGATGGGGAGATATCTTAAAACCAGCGGGCTTGACCTAGAATTGGAAAAGTTTATACAACTGGCCAGCGGCATATTTTTGGCACTCTCTCTCCTGGGAATTGTCGCATACTTTCTGCTTGGCCCAAAATATTTCCTTATCACAATCGGGCTGGCCTTTCTGGCTGAAGGAGTAATGCACTATTCCCTCGTATCACTCTCAAAAAAGAGGGCTGCTATTGCCGAAGAAATGCTTCCAGACGCACTCCGGCTTATTGCTTCAAACCTCAGAGCAGGAATTATCCCTGAAAAGGCGTTCATTGACAGCGCGCGCCCAGAATTTGGGCCGCTAAGCCTGCAGATAAAAGAAGCTGGAAAGGCCATGATGCTTGGAAGCCAGATAAAGCACGCATTCATGAAGATTCCAGAGAAGATAGATTCCGACCTCTTAAGAAAAACCGTAAACCTGATTGCTGAAGGAATTGGCAGGGGCGCTAACCTCTCCTCTCTTCTCGACGGGCTTGCAGACGACATGAAAAGCACCATGATGCTGAAAAAAGACATAAAGGCCCAAGTCGCCTCTTACTCAATGTTCATCATGCTCGCTATAGGCATAGGCGCGCCTATCCTTTTCTCGGCATCCCTGTTTTTAGTAGAAACCCTCATAGGTTTGGGCTCGATTCTTCCAAGCGAAAGCCTAAATGCAGGAGGCATATCCCTTAGTTTCACAGGCCTACTCATAACCAAAGAATTCCTGCTATACTACCAGATAGGGCTTATGTGTGTTTCTTCCCTGTTCGGGGCAATCCTGATAGGACTCATCTCCGAAGGAAAGGAGTTTGCTGGAATCCGTTACATACCCATTCTGCTCACAATGAACCTTGCGCTTTTCTACTTCGTGAAATTCACCGTGCTTGCAAACTTCTCGATATTCTAAAGAATAATCCAAACCACTCATCTACTTCTAGCAACAGACCTACTTGCAACATCTTTCCCTTGAATCCTCTGCTCTATCTCCTTAAGAGCTGCCTCATGAAGAGCTGTTCGTTCCCTGTTGGTTGCCACGCACTCTTCAGGCACGATCACCCTAAAACCTAGGCCCAAGGCATCAAGAGCGGTAGATCTAATGCAGTTTTCGGTAGTCAAACCCACAATAGTTAGCGTCGTTATACTATGTTTCTTGAGAAGGGCCAAAAGAGAGGGGTTTGAAAAAGCGCTGTAACCTTGTTTTACAATCACAGCATCAGCAAACTTTTTATCTATCACAAGTTTTGAGCCCTTCGTGCCCTTAACACATAT
This sequence comes from Candidatus Aenigmatarchaeota archaeon, assembly GCA_016932615.1. Classification (NCBI taxonomy): domain Archaea; kingdom Nanobdellati; phylum Candidatus Aenigmatarchaeota; species Candidatus Aenigmatarchaeota archaeon. The sequence continues at coordinate 26,122 of JAFGCN010000008.1, read as the reverse complement.
GGATTTCCCTTCTCCAAATTGTCCCAGAAAGTATTGTGAAACCACATATACGACCAGCATTTTTCCCTGGCTCTCATGTATCTGTGCCTCAATATTTTCTTTTGCTTTAAGCATCGGGCCTATATCCTTCCCGGACTTTACATAATAGCCATCACTTGCCAAAAAGTCCCTTTGCATATCTATTACAAGGAGGCACTGCTTCTCAGGAAGGTTCATTATAATAGTTCTTTTAAGTATTCTGAATCTGATTAATGATTCTGTACGAGAAAGATTAATGCAAGAATCCACACTAAAAAAGCGGCTTGGTGAGTCGGCTATTGAAACACCAAATTTCCGTCAATCTTCTTGTTTTTAACTTAGTCTGGCATTGCCCACCCGAAAACTAACGAAAGCAGTGCCAAAAGATAACTCCCAATCAAAAGATTAACTGATGCAGAAAGACCAAACGAGGCGTATATCCAGATTAACACAGATTTCTGAGCATGAAAAGCTTATAGGCCATTATAAGAGTTGTTATAAGCATAATCCCGCCAAGGGCAAGAGATGCAACTATAAGGGGGTTGTGGAAATAAACCCGGAGTAACTCACCCCCAGAGCAGATACTGCCTGCATCTGTTTAAATTGCAGAGAGATTACTGAAAGGGCCAAAAACATATTCAAAAAAACAAAACCTGTAAATGCCCAAACAACACCCGGCCGACCCATGATTTGCATAATATTATCCACACACATGCTTGCTGCTTAAAGACCCTCAAGGAACTCAACTTCCCTTGAAAGAATCTCCAGGCGCCCTTCAGCAATATAGTGAAGACCTGAAGAAATGTCCTGGCGAATTTCCTCAAGAATACCATTCATCCGGGAAACATTATGTCCCTTGCTCTCAAGCTTTGCTATCCTGCCCTGCACATCTACAAACTTTGAATGGGTTATCTGTGGGTGGTGCTCAGTATGCTTCTCCGAAACCTTTGGGCGCTTTGAAATCACCAGCACTAGTGCAACTGCAAGAAGCAGCAACACAAGTGCGAAAGCTCCCCAGGCAGGCTGGCTTTCCGGCGCTCTGTTGACAGAAACGCAGCCATTGCCCGAAGAATCACATCCACCAATGCAAAGCTCTACTGTCACCCAAGTGCCCGCCCGGCATTCCTGAAACTCACTATCAATGCATCTGTGCGCACCTGACCTGCAAGAATCGACCTTCGGACCTCCATAAATTGGCGGCTTCTCCTCTGGCTGTACCTGCGGAGTTGTGTTTGCAACAGTCCCACCGGAAGCGCCAAAGTACTCGTGGATTTCCTTAAGGGTAATATTTGTAGTCGTCGCTTCTATCCCGTTAAGCTTTATGTAAAGGTCATAGTAATAATCGCCATCAAGGTCAATCTTTGCATCATCGCCAATGGGCAAAATCACTTGGATCGGGTCACTTGAAACATTCAAAATTGCCATCTCAGTTGTTGTGTTCACAACCCCAACATAATGCACTTCATCAGAGATATTCAGCTTAAGCCGGTGCCGGTAACGAAGAATTGTCGTGTAACCGGCAGCCATACTCTCTTTAGAGACTGTGTGGGTTCCATACCAGTACCCACTACTCGTACCGGTTACAGAAGAACTTCTTGGGCCGCTCGATGGACTTCCCGGCAAGTCTGCCTGAGTGTATGTGACGAAACTCGTAAAGTGCTTTGTCCAGACCACAAGGTCATTTCCAGAGTCAATTTTGCAGTCACTTCCATAGGCAAGCGCGTCGCCAGAGTCCTGTGAATCATTTGCGCAGGTGGCAGTAATTTTCGTAAATGTCCCGTCCCTGTAATATCCGGCGTATTTTCCTGCCTCACCGGGGATAAGAATCCTCACTGCCCTTGTAAACACTAGATGAACGCTTCCGGAACCCAGCTCAACAACTTTTGAAACAGTCGCGGTCTTTCCACTGTCAGGCGTCACAGTGACAGAACCATCAGCAGCAATCTCAGGCAGGTCAACCTCGCCAGACCACCCAGAGCTTCCATTAATGGTAGTGTTTGCAGGAATGAAAACTTCAACAATGCCTTCTGAGGTATTGGCAGAAACATTAATCGAGCCATTAAGAATTGCATACCGGTCAGTTCCGGTATCATTAAGCAATATTCCCAGGTCAATTGAGGCATTTGTTATGTCCGATGGGACGCTGATGTGGGTATCATTGTTTGACTCCGGCACGACAAGGGTTGTCTCAGTTGAGTTCACGGTCACGTTCTCCGTTAAGATTGCAGCAGACCCACCCAAAACCACATAGCCAACGCTGGTAGTGTTTGTGTTTCCGGCGTCGTCAGTTGCCGTGCAGTTAACCCTGAATACTCCAGGAGCTGAAGTGTCTACTGAGGTATTTACTGTGGAGACATTTGCGTCAACATTATCCAAAGCTGAGCAGGTTATCTCAATGGAATCATTCACATTAACTATTGTCGCATTTAGAGTAAGTGTTATCAAGTGAGGGGCAGTCGCGTCAACCCTTATGGTGAATGAAGAGACATTGCTGTTTCCGGCCCTGTCAGTAACGTTTAGGGTCACGTTGTAATTTCCGTCTCTTTGCACAATCAGGCTTACATCTGACGGGCCAAATGAGGTTGAGCCATTTGCTGATGAAGACAAATTTCCAGTAGAGTTGTATGCAGAAAGCAGCCAAGACTGAATGTTGGCGTCACCTGCTGTGGCAGTCACAAGAAGAGTCCTTGAGCGGGTCCAGTCTCCAGAAGCATTGCCATTTATGCTGGAGATTGCTGCGGCAGGGCTCGTAATGTCAAGTGTAATGTTTACGGATTCTGAACTATTCCTTCCTGACGTGTCATAGGCAACTGCAGTGATATAATAAGCGCCTTCTCCCGAAGCATAAAGGGTCAGCAGGTAATTTCCATTTGCAGAGCTCGAGTTTGAATAAACAAGCCCCCCGGTTGAATTATAAACAGAAACGTTTGTGTAGTTCAGGGAGGTGTCAGTTACTGTCAGGTTGACCGAAATTGCAAGAGTGTTCTGATAAGCCCCGCTTGCAGGAGAGATTACCGTAATGCTCGGCCCCTCAGCGTCGACAGTAATGTTTGAGGTGGTCACAGTGTTGGTATTTCCTGCCAGATCATAAGAAACAGCAGTGATATTGTAAGCGCCGTCCTCGTAAGCAGATAAGTAAACACTATAAGCTCCTGTGCTTGTGCTTGTTGTCGAGTTTACCACTATGCCCGTGGAAGCATTTATGAGGGAAATGTTTGTGTAGTCGAGGTTTGCTTCTGTCAGGGTAAGATTTATCTCTATAACCTGTGTGCTGCTGACGGAATTGTTAATAGGGCTTGTAATTGAAATGGCTGGGTTTGTCGTGTCAAGGATGAAGTAGTTTGAGGAGTCCTCTGAAACTGGGTTTCCGTCAGAGTCCACTGCCCCGGTAATATGAACCTGGTATACTCCATCTCCAGTTGAAGCGTTGAAGTTATACCAGCTGGTCCATCTTGTGGAGTTTGCCCATCCTATTGGAGTCACGTTATAGCTGGAGGCATTGCTTACTAATACGGAAACATTTGAGGAGGTGTTCATCGCCGTGCTAAAGTCAACAGTAAATGTTACGTTTCCGGCCTTTACGGGAGACGGGTCAGACAATGTAAGAGCTACTGAAGGAAGATCAAATGAAACCACCTGAGGCCCGACTCCTGAAAAGTGAGGTATCTCCATCCAGATCATCCTTGTAGAAGTATCCCGGTAGCAAAGTCCTTCGGTCAGGTTCTCGTTTGCTTCAGAGCAGTAAACTCCTGTCCCGTTAAGGTATTCCTCATAGGAATTATTAAGGTAGTCCTCGTAATCGGTTCCAACAAGCTCGCTTGTGGTGTTCCCATCAGTTCGGTTCCAGATTACATTAAACTCCGCATCATAAAGGACCGGAATTGACATCCTTATGCTCATGTTATCCAAGGCTTCTGAGTAAGGCATTCCGATAAGCACTCCTGAGTAGATTTCAGGGCCGCTGCTTCCAAACTTCCAAGCCGCGTTCAGGTCATCTCCAGTGAAGTTCTGGGACAATGCCGCGTCAGGAGGGCCTGAAGCCATAAGGTCTGTTTTCATGTAGTGGACTGACAGGTTGCCTAATATTATCCTAAGGCTTATGTCTCCAAGAAGTATGGCTTTAAGAGGGGAGAACTCATCCTTGCTCATGTCTGACATTAGGTAGCAGTCCTCAGATGGATTAGGGACATCGCAGGAGGAGTTTGATATCATGAATTCCATCTTTATATCCTCCAACGCCTGTTTGGTTTCGGGGTCAAACGGCTCAAACTCCCTCAGGGTAACATTGCAGACTCCGCTCTGGCAGGACATGAATTCCGTAGACTCGCTTCCTGATAATACCGTGCTTCTGACAGGCACCGAAAGAGGGGCACTTGTCTGGGAGTAAACTGTGAGTTTTTCAAGGCCCTGACCGCTTGCCAAGACCATACTGAAGCTTCCATTCTCAGCATTAAGCATCTTCTGGTATTCTGCCTCCCCCGCATCAATCCTGGTTTCTATAAATGAGCTTTCAGTCTCAAGCATCTCACCGTTGCTGTCAACAAGGTTGAAAACCACGGCAGTAGTATTTACAACATTTGTGGAGTTCCAGTCGCCGGAAACATTATTCACGCTTATCGGGTAATCAGAGCCGCTAATAAGCTCGCGCATTGTGAAGTTGTAAATGGTTTCAGGAAGAACCATTCCCTCTACAGAGATCTTATGGATCCCCTGGTAATAAGTGCCTGATTTTGAAGCATATGCCACAAGAAGCACATCTGAATGTGCCTGGGTTGCAGGAAGGTATATGTTATATGTGCCTGCAGACCGGTTGTAAGAATCGTCATAGGTGGTGTCATTCTTTGGCCACCTTTCCATCTGACCTATATTGAATGGAAGCGAATCCTGGTCAAAGAGCATCTCGCCAGCCCCAAGCATATATGCAACTATCCAGAATGAGTCAAGATCAGTCAGATTAATTGAGCCGGTCATGTTTGTAAGGTTCATGTCCCCCGTAATTTCAGCATCTATCAGGTAAGTGCCGTTCTGGATCGTGCATGTTGCATTCACCCCTGTGGTGCTAAGGTTATACCCTGTTGAATTGCACCTAGAGGAAATATCTACAAAGTCGACATAAACCTGGAATGATGCATCAGGGAAAAGCATAAGAGAGTAGTTCCTCTCAAGTGGCGCCGCAAACCACCGCTCGTTAGAATCCTGGCCCTGGCTGTTTGAGACCGGGTAGCCAAGCTTCTTGTCTTTGAGGTTATAATCAAAATTAACATAGGTCTGGTTGAAGGTAGGCGTCCATTCCGGAGGGCAGGTGGGTCCAGGGCAGGTTTCGTTAGTATTATTGGGACCCGAGCGGTAGTCCTTTCCAAGAGCCCTTACATGGAAGGTTACAGCTTCCTTAAGGTAAATGGTTGCGTTACCAAGACCCCAAGGGGCCTTAATCTCCATTTCAGGGACATCTGGGAGGGAAGGGCCGATATGCATTGCATAGTTGCCTTCGCTGTCATTATATCTTGCAGCGCTAAGCCGGTAAGATATCTCCATTGGCCCGAAATACTCTTCCTCATAAGAAATATTCATCCCGGGCACGTTCTCGATAATAAACTCGCCATTCTCGTCAGTCAGGCCGGTAAATGTCCCAATGACGGTTTCGCCATCCATGCTATGGGAAACTGCGTACATTGAAGCAACAGCTCCCGACAGATTATTGCCCTCTGAATCCTTGACTGAGCCGGTATAGTTGAAGGTAGTTGCAATGAAAACCATCTTGCTGAAGTTACTTGTGGTATTATCCTTTGCATATGCCTCTATCAAGAAAGAAGTTTTTCCAAGCCCGTCAGAGGTGTTTACCAAAATTGCAAAGTTAACCGGACCCTCGCCGCAGAAAAAGCCCCCCGACCCGTTATCCTCCCAAAAAACAGCGCCCTCACGGGCAGATACCGAAGAATTCACAGAGTTTGTCCAGTTGCTCCCAAGGTAGGTGAAGTTATGGGGCAAATGTATTGTGAGGTTTTCAAGGCACGACTGGTCACCTGCCTGCCTATAAACCGTAAAGTTAAGCATTTTCGGCTCGCCTCCAATAAGAACATAAGGCGAAACGATACCCGACCTCCATGAGCTAAGGCCATCATTCCAGTTATCTCCTCCACCACCCATATTGCCCTGAGCTGTAAAGAATGCCTCGTTTTGGCTGTAAAAGCTGTATTTTATGCTGCCTCCCTCCATTCCGGAAACGCCTGCCCTGACAGCAAATTCATGTCCCGCTGTCGGACCGTTAGGAATTATAGTGTTTATACTGAATTCCACAGTTATTTCCCCGGACATGGAAGTTGCAGGGTTATATGAATCATAGCCATACCCTGGCGTGAAATTGTAACCTTCAGCATTCCAGGAAACATTATTCCCACTAAGGTTAGAATAGTTCCCATAAGTGCCATAACCAAAGCTGTAGCCATAAGCGCCGCTATAAGTGGCATTGTTGACAAGCCCGGTAATATTTATCATGTGGCATGGCTGGACATCACCATTTACGCTAGTATCATATTGGAGCGTATTAAACTCAAAGTAGCAGGTATCTTCTGAAGATTCATTCAGGTTTGCCAGGTGGATTACTATATAGTCAAGTGGAACGTGGTCATTTGCGTGCAGGTCTATAACCATTCGGTAATTGTATGTCCCTCCATTTGCACCATTTGGATAAAGGCCTATGGATATAGCGTTTGCAGGGCCCGAAAGCAAAACAACTGACAGAATCAGCATGCTTATAAACAGAGAAACTAGCTTATTATCTTTATCAGATAAAAATTTTCCAATACCAGATCTCCTTAAAGAGGAGCTCTCCATCAATAATTTTGGGAGTATTATATAAATAACAAGATATACCTAAGAATAGTGCCTGGTTTCTGAAATAGATGTTCTTCTGACACTTCTTATCCTTAACAACGCTGGTCAGGCCACATTATCAGATAAGATTTCATTCCCCAGCATTTCTCTTCCAAATGACCTCCAAACCCTGAAAACCAAATATCGCCAAACAATTGGGCATTAGTTGTTGGTATATCTTAGCTGGAGAACGGCTTCCTTTTTTTTCTTCCTGCCTTTTTTATTGTGTTTCCAGAGGGCAAAGACGAGCAGAACTGCAATCAGCAGAGCTATGCCTAAAGTTAATGCAAAACCCCCTATAGTTAGAGTTGGTTTTCTGGAAAGGACATTCAGGAAATAGTCCCCAGTGGCCAGAGTATCCATATTGTAGACCCGGGTACTCTGGTTTGTGTTTCCAGCCAAGTCATAAGCAGTTGCTGTCAGTATATACTGGCTTTCATAGGGAACTTCCAGCTCCGCCAAGAAACTTCCGTTCTCGGTAACTTCTGTAGAATTAAGGATCTCCCCGGTGGAATTAGCTGCCTGAATGAGTGTATAATTGAGGCTCAAATCTGTCGAATTCACCATTATTGCAAGAACCGGCCTTCCTGAAAGGGTCTTAAAGGATACTGGGCCTATACTGACCTGCGGATTTGTTGCCTCAACTGAAAAGTGCCTTAACAAGCTTTGGCTTATGTTGCCTGAAGCGTCCCTTGCCCAAAGGCGAAAGGAATATTCCCCGTCCGGCAGGTCTGTGAGGTTAGCATAAAATCCCCAATCTGTTGCATTGATTCTCCTCAGGTTTGTCTGGTAGATCATCCTGATCTCTTCCCCAGTAAGGGAGCGGCTGAATATTCTTATTTCATCTATCGCACCCTGCCAGTAGCGGTCTGTGCCGCCATACCCATACCCGATATAAAGTGTGTTTGTCATGCTGTCCGCCATATCCAACCACTTCTGCGAAGCGTCCGGCTTTCCGTTGACATAAATGGAAAAGTTTCCGTCAGTGGAATCATAGCCAAAGCACACATGAAAATATTCTCCTACTGGGAGAACTTCTCCCCCCATGATAGTAGTTACTGAGTCTCCCTTGAGATTCCATAACCCCACCCTCAGCCGAGTGCCGTTTGAGGAGTTGGCAATGTAAAACATGAAGATATTTGGAGAGGGCCTGTTTGCGAAAAGAAGCTTTGAAGCAGTGATGCTGCCATTGTCGTTTCTTGCCCAGGCGCAATAAGTCCAGCTCCCTGTCGTGTTAACAACATCCGTTTCTGATAGATAATCATCCACCCCATCAAGCCACATTGCCCCGCCATATCTTCCCCGATCGGTCCACGAAGCGCTATGGATTGTGGCATTATTCGCGTAAGTAGAAAAATCTGCCCAGGCAGACATATTATCAAAATCCATTGCCAGGACAAGAGAATCGTCATATATAGTATAATTTGTCCCTCCCCATTCCAGGGTAAGTTCCTGAAGGCCAAACGCCTGCAGGGTCGAGTTTATCTCCACTCGGCTTGACCTTAGTATCGACCCATCCACTGGCGTCGGGCTGGAAAAGTCAATCGGAGATGCGTCAGCAAATGCGGGGGACAAAATAAGCAGCACGACCAGAAAGTCTGCAAAGAAAAGCTTAATCATTATTAGTCTTCCTCAAGAACTAAAATAGACAGGAGAATTATCAGCAGGCCGGATACTATCGGTATAATATAGCCCAATTGCCCCATTGTCTGCACCTTGTACCAGACAAGAATCATGCCTGCAATGCCAAGGAACGCTGCAAGGCAGTAATCAAATCTCACAGGTCTGCTTTTTTTGAACACATTTTCCCCAGGAGGATAGACAAAGCTCAATATTCCAAAAAAAATGACTGTAGGCAAGAGATAGCCCGCATTGATGACTTCAGCAAACGGGATATACTGCCTGATAAGGATTACCAGGAGAAACGAGACTAAAAGTGTCTGAAAGACCCAGCTAAGGCGGACCCTTGCGGCATTTTCGGTTTCTGAGCCAAGCACTCTGGCTAACTTGCCATGGTGCCGGATAAGGCTGATTTTAGGCAGCATCCTTTGGACCACCAGATATATTGTTGGGCTGTATATAATCCCTGTGAATATTCCAAAAGCAAAGGAAAGCCAAATAAGCTTTTCTACCATGCCTGGATAAGCCAGCGGTAAAAATTCACGGGCAACCAGATAGCCAAAAAATGACAAAAGCGAAAGAAGAAAAAAGTTCAAGGAAATTTCCCTGATACTGGTAAGGTTCATAACTAAATAACCTCAGATAATTATGAAGCTTGTAGTGATGATTCCTGCGTTTAACGAGGAAGAATCCATTAGAAAAGTGATCAGAGCGATACCACGCAAAATTGAAGGCATTGATAAGGTTGAAATTTTGGTCATAGATGATGGCTCGGCTGATGATACTGCCAAGGCAGCGAAAAAAGCAGGTGCTAGTAGGATAGCGGTTCACAGAAAAAACCGTGGTGTGGGCTCGGCCTTCAACACTGGCCTTGAAAATGCGCTGGAGATGGGCGCAGACATTATCATAAACACTGACGCTGACGGCCAGTTCAGCGCAAAGGACATTCCGCGGCTGATAGAGCCCATTCTCAAAGAAAAAACCGACGTAGTCATTGGCTCACGGTTTCTTGGCAAGAACCCTGAAATGCCCTTCATGAAAAAAGCAGGAAACCTCCTCTTTTCCTGGCTTACGAGAAAAATCTCCGGGGCAGACCTGACCGACACACAATGCGGCTTTAGGGCGTTCACCAGGGAGGTTGCCCTCAGGACAGTTCTTTTCGGAAAATTCACTTACACTCAGGAGTTCATAATACGTGCAGCCAACGGATGCTTCAGAATAACCGAAATACCAATAGTGGCAGAAAAGAGAAAAACCGGAAAATCAAAAGTGGTAAAAACCTGGTACCTCTACGGCCTCAAGGCAATTTCGATAGTCCTTAGAAAATACACTGACACACACCCAATCCTTATTTTCGGGGCTCTGTCCCTGGCGGTATTTATTGTGGCATTGTTTCCTTTTGCATGGGCCATGTTTTACTACCTGCAGACCGGGCATTTCACAGGAGTGCTTGGCTCAGCAATGCTCGCCGGATTTCTTTTCCTGACATCCCTCATCACCCTAACATTTGGTATACTCGCCGACATGTTTGTCAGGCAGCGGATTTTGCAGGAAGATATTTTGTACCGGCAAAAGCTTGAGAGGTACGGAAAAAGATGATTTATATTACCCTAGGAAGCAAGGCCCAGCTCATAAAAATGGCGCCAATAATGGTTGAGCTAAACAAGCAGAATATCAAATATAGGTTTATTTTCACCGGACAGCACAAGGAAACCATAAAAGAGCTAATAGACGTTTTTGGCCTTAGAAGGCCGGATTATACACTCTATAAAGGAAAAGACATTACCCAGGTCTTTCAGATGGCCTCCTGGTCAGTAAAATGCCTTGTCCACACGGCAAGAAACAAAAAAAAGATATTCCCAAGCAAAAATGGAATTGTCCTTGTGCATGGTGACGCCTTCTCCGCGCTTTTAGGCGCGATGATGGCAAAGATGTCAGGCCTCAAAGTAGGATATGTCGAAGCAGGGCTTAGGTCAAACGATATCTGGAACCCTTTCCCGGAAGAGATAACCCGAAGGATTGTTTCAAGAATGGTTGACTATCATTTTTGCCAGGATGAAGCCGCGATGAATAACTCGAAAAAATATGGCGGCAAAAAAATAAACACCCGCCACAACACACTCTATGACGCCCTCATGTTGGCAGTCAGGAACCAAAATAAGATAAATGTGGACATTCCTGGCGAAAAATATGGCCTCGTCTCGATTCACAGGTATGAAAATATTTCAAGCGAAAAAAGGCTTGATGAGATAGTTAGGAGCATGGAAGAGCTGTCCAAAAACATAAGGCTCTTGTTCATACTCCATAAGCCCACTAGGGAAAGGCTCAAAAAATACGGCATTTATGGGAGGATTAAGAAAAATCCAAACATTGAATTAAGGCCGCGCTATGATTATTTCAGGTTCATAAAGCTTGTCTGGAATGCCGAGTTTGTCATAACCGATGGAGGAAGCAACCAGGAGGAATGCTCCTACCTTGGAAAGCCCTGCCTTCTCATGAGAAGCAAGACCGAGAGGTTTGAAGGGCTCGGAAAGAATACGGTAATTTCAAATTACAACCGCAATGTACTTATGGACTTTGTCAAAAATTACCACTCATTCAAGCAAGTAAAAAACCATTGCAAGAAAAGCCCATCAAAGATTATTGTCAATGCAATAGCGGATTTTAAATGAATATGGACCGGCATCTTAAAGAGGTTTCAGAAAACTGGGATGGGATCTGGAGAGGTCATAATAGATCAACAAAGCTAAACCAAAAACTGGAAAAAGCGTTTTTCCGGCTATTTCCGCTACCAAACTCAAGCAAGCTGATTTTTGATAATCTCCTTGGCATCTGCCAAAGTAATCTCCAAGGAAAAAATATTGCCGAGTGCGGCTCAGGAACCGGACTGATATCAAAACAGCTCGCAAAAAACGGGGCAAATGTTACCCTGATAGACATTTCTCCAGAGGCCATAGACCTATCAAAGAAAAATCTCTATGGGCTGAAAGCTCAGTTTATACAGGCATCAATAATGAGCCTTCCTTTGAAGAGCAATAGCTTTGATCTTGTGTGGAACGCAGGAGTAATTGAGCATTTTAAGCGCGAGCAGCAGAAAAAAGCAATAAGCGAGATGGTCAGGATAGCAAGGCCCGGAGGGTTTGTGGTTCTTTTCAACCCCTGCGTTTGCGGAAAATATTATCTTAAGATGAAAAGCATTGCAGAGAATAAGGGAATCTGGCAGGCCGGTTACGAAAGTCCGTTTGAAACCCTGAACGGCCTGATTGAAAAAAAATATCCTGTAAAGGAATATTCTATTGGGTATTGGACGCAGTTTCAGTATGGCAAATACCATTTCAGGAACAAAGCTCTTCAAAACATGTGGATACTTGGGTTTGAACTTGCCAGCAAGCTTGCAAATCCACTTAACAAAAGAGAGGGTTATTTTTTGGTGACGATTGTAGAAAAAAGTTAATGAAAAAGTAAACTTGCTAAGGGAGGTAATCATATGAATCCAAATTAGTATATGCTTGGAAAAAAAGCAGAATCGATATGCAAGGTAGCCATTCTTCTTGTATCTTTGATTGTGATTCTTATTGTTGGTGCCTTTGCAAGCATAAATGAGTTGGCATCTGACAGCTCTTATTATGGCATCATTTCTCATCAGATGCTAAAAGAACAGAAAATAGTTTACGAAACAGAAGACATAAACAGCGGCAGACCAGTATTATACCCTCAAGGATACATTGTAATGAATTCCATAGGACTTATTTTTATTGGAGATAATTTCAATAAAGCCATAATCTTTTTTGCATCGCTCACATACCTGTTCCTTGTCTGGTCACTGATTGAAAAAATCCTAAAATTAAAGGGTTATTCCCAGTTGATTGCTCTCATCCTTACCTCAGTTCTTTTTCTTGGAAGCGCTTTCTTTTACGCAATACTTAGATACAAGATGGAAACTTTCTGGTGGCTATTTGGTTTGTTCATAATCTACCTTGCATATCTTGCCGATACAAAAAAATATTCCAATCGTCCTCTTGGTCTAATGTTCATTTTTGGAGCTGCAATGATTGCGTTCAAGCAGATAGGACTACTTGTGATTCCTCTTCTCGGCTTGATATCCTTATACATTATTTCCCGAAGAGGCTTGAAAAATGTAAATCTACTTCTTGGGTTATGGCTTATATTGGCGGTGCTTTGCGCTCCTTTTTATCTAGCAATGTTTGAAAGCACAGGCAGCCTTCTAGGAAACCCCACGCAAAAAGTTCCGGTAATAGACAAAATGGAACTCAATTTATTTGACGTTCCAAAAACGGCAGTCTATTATAAGACGGATATAACTCCGGAAGGCTATTCCTCGGAAGAAGTGCAGAGTGAAGACCTAAACGAGATATATGATAACCTGTCTGACCCACGGCAAATGGGCCTTCCTATCCAGGGCGCAATGATCTTGGCCCTAATTGCTTTTTCCCTTCTTGTTCTTCTTAGGAAAAGGCTTGAGCTTCTCCTGATATCCATCTTAGCAACCATATTACTCTCAATTCTCGGATTCCTAAAGCTAGGAGGAGCTATATGGTTCTACTTCATGAATTCTAACTTTCTTATACTGCTGCTCATACTCATATTTACAGCCGTAAGCCTTGACAAGGCAAAATCATTTATTTCACACAGGCTTCTGGCAATTATTTCTGCGCTTGTAGTCGTAGTATTTCTTATTTCAAGCTTCCCTCTCGCGCAAAACACTTACCTGCGTTTTGAAAAAAACAAGCAAATGACAGATGATGTAAAAAGCATAATCCTCCCAGAAGGCAACGCGCTCAGCAACAGGGCATACGAGTTTGCATACTACCTAGACAAAAAAATATATGTTGGCGAAAGGAAATATATAGACTATGTGGAAGATAATCCCGAGTCAATAAGGATAAATTCGGGTTACGCTGCATTCATGGAAAAAAATCTTAGTGGCTTTGACAAATTTGCAAATGAATATAATCTTACTTCGCTGGTTCTTGCAAAATGGCAAAGCGGATATAAGGCACTAAGGGCAAACCAAACAATGTTCCTTGAAGAGTCTGGCAGGCTCAACAAGACCTATGAAAGTAGTCAAGTGGTGGTCTATGACATAAACCTTCCAAAGTAAACTACATGCCAAGAGCATGGGCATTAACGATAATTAACATAAGCTTCCGGGTAAATCATGTTGCTAATAAAGTAGGTACTGACATCCCAATGCACTACAGCCAGGGAACTATTATTGTCCAGCAGGCTCTCTCCCCTAGAGGGCTGCAGTATTTAAGAGCTCCAACTGACGCTGATGCTTATATTGTCCATAATGGCCAAGGTTGGCTAGGCACAACTTCCACAAAGATAAACTCCCTGAAGAGGCAAAGCCAGAAGCCAATGTGGAATTTTATCTAATTTCCGGCTTTTCTGATATACTTCCAGTAATCAAAGACCAAGGAACGATTAAGACTATCATTGGCATAATGCCTCTTTTAAGACTGGGAACTACTGATGCCGGAAGAGAGATTTCACGAGATTTTGAAAGTTACGAAAGCCCGAAAAATTTTCTTAGTGTTGTTGGCGGAAAGCTCACCACTGCAAGGCTTAGGGGTGAAAAAATTTCAGACTGGATATGCAAAAAGGAAAGTTCCTCTAAAAGATGCAAAACCCATTTAAAAGAACTACCTCCCAACTAAAAGTCAAGGCAAACCCTAAATCGTTTCCCCAGTATTTTTATGGACCTTAAGTCTGTGTCAAAGGGGAGCTTTTACCTGATGGCCTCCACATTCATCTTCATGGTCACGGGCTACTTGATACACTTTGCCCTTGCAAGGCTTCTTGGACCAGTTTCATATGGAATTTACGGAGTGGTGGTCTCTCTAATTACCATCTTCAATCTCGTACTCACTTCGGGAATCTACCAAGCAGTTTCCAAGCACATATCGGCGGGGGAGGATCCAGAGGCAGTCAAGAAAGCGGCGATAAACCTCCAGCTTGCCTTCTCTGCAGTTCTTTTCGTGGCTTACGAAGTCCTGTCTGGGACTTTCGCGGTTCTTTTGGGTGATTCCTCTCTTGCCTACTACATCCGGCTCTCAGGATTCATAATGATAGGCTACTCTCTCTACTCAGTTATCACTGGATACTTCAATGGCCTTGGAAAATACAAGGCACAGGCAGGTATACAGACACTGTATTCCTTCGTAAAGACATTCTTCATGGTAGGATTTGTCGTCCTGGGCTTTTCAGTTGGAGGGGCATTCATAGGGTTTGCTTTTGCCCCAATCCTCGCATTTCTTGTAGGATTATATATTTCCCAGGGAAAAAGCAAAGTGGACCTTGACTGGAAAATCCTTGCTGATTTTGCCTGGCCCGTTATTCTTTACACAGTGGCGCTCAACTTTCTCATCAGTGTTGACCTTTTCTCGGTCAATTCCATTTTAGGAAGCGTCGCGGAGACTGGGTATTATAACGCCGCAACAACTATCGCGCGCCTTCCATACAGCATCCTCTGCGCGATTGGAGTTGCCTTATTCCCAGCCATCTCAATGTTTTATTCAAATGGCGAAAAAAAGAGGGCAAAGACCTACCTTAAGGAAGCGGCAAGGTATCTCATCATCCTCATAACGCCTGCGACAGCCCTGATAATCGTTACAAGCCCTGTGCTTATATCTCTCCTCTATACCGGGACTTACCTTGAAGCCAGCGAACCGTTGAGAATACTCTCAGTGGGATTTGCATTTCTGACAATCTTCTCGGTCCTGGCAAGCTGCCTGATGGCTATCGGCAAGACAAAACTTCCCATGGCAATCTCATTATCGCTTGGCCTGCTCAGCATAATCCTCAACAGGCTGCTTATACCCTTCTATGGCCTCAATGGAGCTGCATATGCGACAACCATTGCCTGCATTCTTGGGACCATCGCCATCTGCGCCTTTTCGATAAAAAATCTGGGAAATTTTATCAGTTGGTCAAGCATCCTAAGAGTCCTCCTTGCGTCTGGCATTATGGTTGCCGCTTCGCCTTTCCTGGCTGTCACCAGCAAGTGGCTTTTGCCTGCCGAATACTTAATCCTTGGAGCAATCTACCTCCTGGTCCTTTTGGCTACAAGGGAAATAACGGAAAAAGACTTTTCCCGGATTTACAACGCCATGCCGGGAAAAGCAAGGTCTTTACTGATGGGAATTAAGCTATACAGGAAATAATCTTATGAAATCAGTTCTGAAAAGCAGTTTCTTTCACCTGCTGGCAATCTACCTGCTAGTCACACTTGCGGTAAGCGCAGGCCTCTTGTGGAAGTATTCCCTAAAGCTCGACTTTTTCGCAGTAATAATTGCCGTGCTAGGCCTGTTTGCCATCAGCGAAAAGAGAAGCTTCAGGTTGTCATCAAAGACAGTGCAATTCCTTGTCATCACTGCTCTTCTTTTTGCCATTTTCGTCAGAACTCTTCCATACATCGACAACTCAGTCCCACTTGGGTATGACGCCGGCATATACAAGTATGTCTTTGACATGTTCCAAGAGAGTCTTCCCAGCATTCCTGAAAAAAGCCTTGACTTGTGGATAAAATCCGGGTTTCCCTCAGGCATTGCCGTGATGGCAGACCAGTTCTATCTTTTTGGAGTTAGTAGTGGGCAGTTCATTATTCCAGTCTACATATTCCTCTCCGCAATCACTGTCCTCCCAGTCTACCTTGTTTCAAAAAAGTATTTTGGGCTTGAAGCGGGAATATTCTCAGCCATAATGTTTTCGATTTCGCTCACACAGCTTAACGCCTTTTGGTATCTATACTACAGGAACATTCTTGCCCTAAGCACAATGCTTTTTGCCTTTTACTTTCTTGACGGAAAAAAAGGCCAGGTTCCAGCCATACTTTTTGCGTCAGCAACGGGCTTTTTGCACCAGCCAACTTTCCTTATGCTGGCCCTGGTCTGGGTGGCATACACAATCACAAGCTTCAGGGATAATAAAATATTCCTCAATGGGCTCCTTGGCTTAGCGGCCACAGGTATTGTGCTATTAGTAACCTATCACCAACGGCTCAGTGAACTGGTATTAGCCCCTTCCCAAAAGGTTCTTGAAAGTGTTATATATCCGGGAAGCATAGGGTCAGGCACCTTTTATAACCTGTTCACCTACCAGTATATCTCACTGGCAATCCTTCCTTTTGCCCTTCTTGGGTTTCTTGTTTTGCTAAGGCAGAAAAATTTCAACCCCCCTTTCCTGCTGTTTATAATAAACGGCCTTGTTGTAGCCCTTAAGCTGTTTTTCTTCAACCGCCTCATAATAAGCCTGGATATCGCAGCAATATTGCTGGCGGGCTTCGGCCTTGCCCAGGGAATATTTTACTCCAAAAGCATTTCCGGAAATTTACGGCTTGGGCTGGTTATCCTGATAATCCTTTCAGGAGCGGTTTCCACCACGACCCTTTCTTCAGAACTTGAGCCCCTGATAAATGAAACTCAGCTTGAAAGCATAAAGAAAATACCAAATTTCACCGAAGAGAACGCTTCCGTCATGGCCACTGCAAGCGCCTACTCTCCATGGGTTCTGGGCTATTCAAAAAGAATCACCATAGCCCCGGGGCAGTTTGACCAGGACTTATGGAATGAAAACCAATGGAGGCAGTTCTGGGCTGCGGGAAACTGCTCTGAAATATCTGCCCTCATGGAAGTATATCCCAAGCCACTTTATGTCTTCGTGGGAAAGCACCCCTCAAGCTCAGCGATAAATATGCAGAAATTCAGAGGCGACTGCTTCGAAATAGCCTATGAAGATGAGGGAGGAATACTTTATAGGCACGCTGGCTAAATTATGATAGAAGCCCTGGAAGCGGCAAGAATGATAGTTGCCTCAGCCTTCATTCTTTTCATGCCTGGCCTCTCGCTAAGCTTTGCTTTCTTTCCAAAAAGGGGAGAAATTGACTGGATAGAAAGGATTGCGCTAAGCTTCGGCCTGTCCATTGCAACCCTCCCGCTACTCGTCTTCCATGCAAACTTCCTTTTAGGCATAAAAATCAACCTGCTTAACGTCGCAATACTAAACCTTGCCCTGGCGACGCTGGGATATTTGATTTACCTGAAAAGATCCTCCACAAACGGCCGGATACCCCACATATTCCGCAAACAGAAAGAAGCTTAAATCCTCACAGAACCCATTAGAAAGGAGTTTCTCCAAGAAGTATCGTATATATATCAAGCAAAGCTAATTTATGGGAACTGAAGACAGTACTGAGCCCAAAAATCCGCAGCAGGAGGTAGTGCCCTACAGGTTCAGGCAAAAAGACGAAGACCTGGGCAAAAGAACCGAAAAATTCTCAAGTGTCCTTTCAGCAAATAAAAAAATGATTGCCATGGCCATAGGCATAATTATACTAGTTATTGTGGGCGGAACCCTGACCGGAAACATGATTAAGAAAAACAACGAGCTCCGGTCCTGCCAGAAAAGTCTTACTGATTCCTATTCGCGCGCTTCAGAGCTTTCAGGCAACATAACCTCCCTGGAATTTGTAGTTTCCTCCCTTTCAGGAAACCTAAGCTACACCGAGGATTGCCTTTCGACATGTGAAGTGGATTATGAATCCTGCATTGACGAAAATGAGGAAATCCAGACCCAGAAGAAAGCCGTATCCCTTGACTTGTCCGACACGAGCCAAAAGCTGAAGGAAGCCCAAAAAGAACTTTCCAACATGAATAAAGAGCTTGACAATGCCCTCGAAGAATTGGAAACTGCCGAAGATGAACGGGATGAAGCCCTAACAAAGAAAGAGCTTCTGGAGGGCAAATACGCAAGGTACAAGTGTTGTGCGTTCTATGAAGAGGGGTACAGGTTCTATACCCTAGAAGAAGGGGAAGTTAGGTGCTGCTATCAGGAAGAAGAGGTCTTCACCTGCGGATTTGGACAAAGCGAAAAAACAACAAGCGAAGCAGAGGTAATGAACCTAAACTGCTAAATAGTTTGGCTTTAAGTTTTTATGAAAAATCATTATTTACTCCTTCTGATATTACTGCTGCTACCCTGCCCTATTTTAGCAGAAGTAATTCACGAAGTAGAGCTTGTTGGCTCCAAAATAGCAATAAATACCACAATGGTTCTGACCTCAGATACCCCACTTGACTACTGGGACCTTACGGTAATAATTCCCGAAGGAGCACAGCTCGAAAAGATAGAGGACGAGGTTGGAGCCATAAAGTACACGCTCGACGGGTCTCTTGTGAAGTTCAGGACAAACCAGAAAAGGGCAGATGTCCGGATAGTGAACATGTATTATTCCGTAGGTGACTGGGAGAAACCTGGGGGCCTGAACCATGTAGAGCTTAACTTGTTTGGATTCGAAAACGAAACCTCTTACGCAGAAGTTAAGGGAAATTTTCCTTACGTATTTTCCCCGAACGCAAAGGTGGAGTATCTTGAATCTGAAACCCGGGCTAAACGGACAGGGCCGCTTAGCATCAACCTTATCTACGGCGGAAGCCAGGAAAGCGAACACTACTTCACAAATTCCGATATAGATCTTGAAACTGTCGAAAAATACTACCCCCTCATTGAAGGGCTTACCGGACTCAAAGTCCCGGTAAAGTTTGGGCTTGCGATACTCTCTGAAGAAGAATATGGCAAAGAATATAAGGACTGGAGTGCCGGAACGTTCAACGGAATGATACTCGTGAAAGAGTCAAAAAACGCAAATGACACGCTCGCCACAATAATTCACGAAACAACCCACGGATTCAATGCATTTGCCCTGTCCTGGAACAAGGCAAACGTAAGTTGGTTCGATGAAGGTGTTGCCTGTTACGCTACCTCAATAACCTACCGCATGCTCGGAGAAAGGCAGCCAGAACTATTTGGAAGCGAAAAGGTGTGGAAAGAAAAAAATTATATCTACACTCTCAAGCCGAAAAAGACGCCAGAAGACCTCTGGAACTACTACGCAAATGACCAGAAATATATGAGCTACTGGTACCCCCAGTCAAAATATGACCGGGAATTTGGATATGCCTACTCGGAGCTTTTCATAAGAGAATACCTCAAGGATGATGAGTCCTCCCTCCACAGAGTTTATCTGGACTTGCTTGAGATAAATGAAAGCGTCTCAAGCAAAGAGGAATCAAACAGAATAATGGAGGGCATACTGGGGCGCGACTTTAAGCCCTGCTACTCAAAAGATATTGACGAAATAAGGGCCTGCACAAAAGAGCTTAATGAGATGAGCTTCCGGGTGCCTAGAGCAAACGGAAACGAAATCGGATATATTGTCGAAGAGCCGACAATTCCAAAACCAACCCCCCGCTACATCTGGGATTATCTGCTGGAAGGATTTAAAAGGATAGTGGAGGGCTTTAACAGAATGCTCTCATCACTTTCTGGAATTTCAGGAAACTTTGCAAAGATAAGCCCTGACAGTTTAGGCAATAACTAAGCTCCCGGATATGCCAAGGTCAATGCCAAATTTTATTACTGGGTCTCACGGCCGATCATTTCCCTTATCTTTTCTTTTTTCATCCTGAACAGTGGAAACACAGCCATAAAAGAAATCAGTGCAATCATAAGAGATACAATACAAATAGAAGCAATGTCATTATAATAAGCCTGACCTAAAATCAGTGCCCCCAAAATACCCACTTTTTGTATCGTGCTGAATACGGAAGTCAAAAATTCAAGATTCTTTTCATTTGAAATATCCCCTACTAATGCCATGATAACCGGGCCCATCATCGCCGAATTTAGGGCAAGCAAAAAAATACCCAGAATCAAGAACATTGCCTGAGCCGACATATAAAGAGACAATATTCCGGAAATTAACAAAACATATGAGAAAAGCACCATGCCTCCCCTTCCCCTCAAGTCAGACATTTTTCCAAATAAATATGCCGTGAATATGGGCAAAATATAGAACAGCGCCATCAGGATTCCAATGTACTGAATGCCAAAAACCGCTTTAATTCGTAATGGAATTATCCCAAACATAAGGCCAGAAACAAAACTCAGCACAATCCAGATCGTGGAAATCCTTAAGGCAGTCATGCTCGAAAGAGACTTTTTCAGAAGATTAAGGGGGTCAGCTTTTTTCTTTGGCCTGATATCCTTTATGCCTAGCAGTAAGGCAGTTCCAACCAATGGAAAAATAGAATATATCAAAAAAGGCAATGTGTAATGAAAAGCAGAAACTAAAACCCCCAATGCAATAATTCCGGCTGTTGATCCTATGGCATTGAGAGCGCCAAATATCCCGGAATTGCTTCCATAAAGGTTTTTGTTGCTTGCCCTTATTAGATAACTGTGCTGTCCCGTCCAAAGAAACGCTGCCGCAATACCCAGAAGAATTGAACTTGCAAAAACCAAAAAAACAGATTTGCTTAAAAGGGTTAGTATAAATAAAGAATAAAATAAGGAGGAGCAAATCATGCAGCTCTTTGCGCCATATTTAGAAACAAATATTGCCGATATCGGATTGAATAGCCCATAAAACAAGTAAACCAGTATCAATGACTGAAATCCAAGTTCTGTATGCCCCATTTCCGAAAAATACAGGACCAGATACTGCTGAACGCTTGCATAGCCAAAAAATATGCAGAGGAAAGCCACACCAAGCAAACCAACGTTTCTATCTAAGTGAAAATCCATACTAATCTGCTAATCGAGCAAAAATGCCAGGTCTATCTCAAAAGCAGCCACGGGCGTTTCGATCCCAAAGTTTGTGATTGTTTCAGGGCTTACCTCACCAACAACCCCAACCATTTTCCCGTTGACCATGGCTCTTGCGGACCTTCCGCTTATGAATGCATAGTCATTGCAGGGTTCAAGCTTTAGGGTGAATCCAAGGTTTTCGACCAATGCCTCAAGGGACGAGGAAATTTCCTCGTAGTTCACTGTCGAGTTTGAGAGGACTGCAGAGGCAAAAGTTTTTTCCTTATCCCCATCAATAATTACCTTTCCTACCTCAAAAACTTTCTGTGGAAATTCATTATGCTGGTTTTTTGAGAGGAATTCCATCAAGGAAGGAAGTATGCTTCTCCGGACAACAGTATAATTCTGGTTTACAGGATTTGTTATTCTACACAGCTTGTCGCTGTGGCCCATCCTTCCGTTTTCCTTCTCTTCGTTTGAAAGTATAAATGAAATTGCCTGCTGGAAGCCCATTCCAACCATAAGCTCCTCGGCAACTTCGCTAAGGCGCATGTTCGTGTTCTCGCTTCCGATTGTTGGAATCTCAATTTTAAGGGGCATCAGGTTATTGTAGCCATATGAAATCAGGACATCCTCTATCAGGTCCCTCTCGTCAAACACGTCTTTTCTGTATGGGGGGTAAACTGCAGCAATCTTTCCGTCTTTTATCAAACAGGAAGCCCCTGCCCGCTCAAGCAGGCCCTGAATCATTTTGTCATCCAGGTCAAGGCCACTCAAATTCCTTACCACCTCAAGCTCAGCTTCAGCAGTTATCGCGCCCATATTCGGCGTGAACTTATCAGAATCCATGTATTTTACCTTGACACGGTAAACCTTTCCACCGCGCTCGGAAAAGTTAAGGGCAAGTATAAGTAGCGTCTGGTCAACCAGCTTCTCGTCAGTGCCGGTAACATCTATCATTATGTTTTTTGTATTCTCGTCGATTTTTCCAAGAGTATTCGAGTTGATTATCGGCGGCATGGATATTATCTGATTGTTCCTGTCGACAAAGACCGGAATTTTGTCACCGACCAGGTGCTTGTATGCCTGCCCCTTTCCATGCTTTTCAAGGACCTCTTTTGGGGTCATCATCTCGGTGTATCCCAGCGGCGGAAACTTCAGGTCTTCAGTGGCAACGCGGTAAGATAGGTTTGGATTTATCAGGTCGAAGTTTGAAATGCCTATTGCTACTTTTTCCCTGTTTCTGCCAAGCTGCGCATGAAGTCTTTCCTGAAGGCCCATAAGGTCCTTTATCATCTGGTCTGTGAAGTTCAGCCCAAGGACATAGCAGCAGGAAATGTAAGGCCTGACATCTTTCAAACTCTCGTCAACATTAAGGACAATATCGGAGTCCTTAAATTCGAGCTTCTGCTTTTCCCCCATCCGAAGCTTAAGCTCTCTGGAAATGCCTTCGGCGCTCCAAAGGTCAGGCCTGTTTGAGTCCTTGATGTCGACCTTGAGAAGGTCTCCGTCCACCCCGTCAAGCTCCCCTTTTGCAAGAAGAAGCATGCTTTCAAGCTCCTCAAGAGAAAGCTCTCTACCAAGCAAATTCTCCAAATCTCCCTTCGAAATATCAATCTTTGGCATAGTAATAATTCTCCCGAAGCCACTTAAGGTTGGATGAATATAATTCCCTAATGTCAGTAACGCCCAGGTTAAACATTGCAAGGCGGTCTATTCCAAGGCCCCAGGCAATTATCGGCTCCTCTATCCCAAAAGGCCTTGTGACTTGTTTTCGAAATATCCCTGCTCCGCCAAGCTCTACCCAGCCAAGCTTTGGGTGCTTTGCTGATATCTGCACTGACGGCTCAGTGAACGGGAAGTAGTCCGGATAAAACTTTACCGCTTCAGCCCCGGCAATGTCGATAGCAAACTGCTTAAGCAGGCCAAGCAAGTGCCGAAAGTTCATGCTCTTGTCGCAGACAATCCCCTCAAGCTGGTAGAATTCAAGGAGGTGTGTTGCGTCAACCACGTCAGGCCGAAAGACCTTTGCCAAGCTAAAGTATTTGCCAGGTATCTTCAAGTTTGGCAGGTGGGAAGCTGAAAGGGCTGTTCCCTGGGACATCAAAAGCGCGCTGTTTGACCGCCCGTAATCCCATTTATAGCCCCAGTACTTTTCGTGCTCTTTTCCCACTTTTTCTGCAACCGACCTGTCGACAAGAGGGATTTTTGCGTCGACATTAAAAATCTCATGGATATCCCGTGCAGAGTGAGTCTGGGGCATGAACAATACATCGCAGTTCCAGAAGTCCTGCATGATAATTCTTGAGTCCATCTCCTCAAAGCCCAGGTTTATAAGCTTCGTCTTGAGGTTTTTAAGAAAAACCCTGTAAGGATGCCTTTTTCCGGGGTAAAGCTTCTTTCCGGTAAAGCCCACATTGTACTCCTTGAACTTTACCTCTTTCCACATTCCGGTCTTTATGAGCTCCGGCGTGAGGGACAAAACCTCCTTTCCCTTGAGCTTTTTCACATCCTCAAGGCGGGCATCAAGCTTTCTTATGAGGTTTCTTTTAAGGAGCAGTGAGGCCATTTCTGAGGGAATGACCTGCTTTTCAGCATTTGAAAGCGCCTCTTCCAGGACAGACTTTCCCTTTTCAATAGCAGCTTTTCCTTCTGGGCTTAAGGACAAAAAGCCCCCATCAATGAAAATCCAGGAGCTTTTTTTGGCCCACTGAAGGGCAATATTAAAGTTTTCAAGCCGTTTTGCCTCTTCAAAAGGGACTTTTCCTTTTGAAATCAGATTCAAAAGGTTTCTCTCGGGGAGCCCCTCTTCAAGATACTTTTTTCCTTCTTCCGTAAGCCCATATGCCACTTTTTCCTGCATAATTTCGATTAAAAAAAGTAAAGAAAGCCGGTCCGGCCAGCCAAAAAGGCAAATAAGCAATTAGGGCAATTACTTTAATGCTATTTGCCCTCGGAAACTTTGCGATAATGGACCTGCTGCAGCTCGCCTGCTATTTTGTGATGATTTATGGTTCTGTCCTGTTTCTGCTGGTTTATATTGGAAACTTGGGCAAATTCAAGCAAAAAAAGGCCCCAAAGAAGCTGCCTTCAGTAACAATACTGATACCCGCCTACAATGAAGAGAAAGGCATATGCAAATGCCTGAAAACCTGCCTTAACCTGGACTACCCAAAAAACCTGCTGAAAATTATCGTAATAAACGACGGCTCAAAGGACAACACGCTAAAAGAATGCCGCAAAATTAAAAATCCCAGAATAAGGGTGATAAGCAAGAAAAACACAGGTAAAGCGGACTCCTTAAACTATGCCTTAAGGTTCGTAAAAACCGACTATATTGCAACGATGGATGCAGACTCTTTTCCCAAAAAAGACTATCTTCGAAGGATTGTTGGGGAATTGGGGGGAGATATAGTGGCAGTTTCCCCTGCAATGAAGATTTCAAAATCCAGGACTTTGATGCAAAAGATACAGTGGGTGGAATATATATTCTCGATTTACCTCAGAAAGCTTTTTGCAGTGCTTGATTGCCAGTACGTCCTTCCAGGCCCCGGATCGGTTTACAAGACCGAGCTTATAAGGAAGATGGGTGGTTGGGATAAGGACAGCATAGTTGAGGACATGGAGCTTGCATTTCGAATGCAGCTTGAGGGGCGTAGAATGGAAAACAGCACTACTGCAGTAGTATACACAGAAGCGCCGGAAACCTTCAGAGAGCTGTTTAACCAAAGGATACGCTGGTACCGCGGCTACTTTAAAACCACGGCAAAATACCTGAGAATGTTCGGAAATCCACGTTATGGAAACCTCGGAGTATATGTTCTTCCAATAAACTTCGTTTGGCTCTTTATTTTGGGCTATATGCTCTTCCTACCCGCCTATCTCTCTCTAAAGAGCGCATATGATACCGTGCACGCAATAATGCTTGTGGGGCTGCAGACACCCACACTTTCCTTTGTTTTCGACATCATTTCGATAAATTCTCTATCCTATTTTATGTTGCTCTTTATGTCCATCGGCATATCTATCATACTTATCAGCATTCACGCCTCAAATGAAAACCTCAACCTGAGAAAAAGAAAATTGGATTATTTAAGCTATATGTTTATCTACCCCCTCCTCTATTCCATCTTCTGGATGGGCGCCATAGTATATGAGCTTTTAAAACTAGAGAAAAAATGGTGAAAAGAAAAATAAACTACGGCCTATATCTCATAACTTTTGTGGCCAGTCTAGTGATATTTATCTCGGGGCTGATGGTGGCAAATATGATTAATGACGCTAAAATCAGCAGCATCTCCAAGGACCTGGCCTATCTTGAAGAACTAAGGAGCATCCAGGAAACAAATATGCTCCTCCTTGACTCTCTAGGCGAGAAAAAATGTGATGCCCTGTCACATTACCAGGCCTCAATGGTTCCTGAGCTGGAAGAGCTGGGCAAAAGGGTGGATATGTACGAGAGCTCTTCCGACGGAAAAAGATACCTTCCAGGAGACTATGAAATGCTCAAAAGAAGCTATACACTGCTACTGATAAAGTACTGGACATTAAGCAAAACTCTTGAAAAAGACTGCTCAGTGCCGATAGACGATATCCTTTACTTCTACTCGAGTAATTGTGAGGGCTGCGAATCTCAAGGGATTATACTCAACAGCATAAAGAAAAGCCACCCCGAAACCATGATATTTTCAATTGATGGAGAACTCGACCTCTCACCAGTTATAATCATAAAGCACAGCTACAATGTAACCCAATATCCAACACTTATAGTCAACAGCCGACAGTATGAAGGCCTGGTCAGCAAAGATGATCTGATTTCACTGCTGGAAACGGGCAAGATTGAAAAATAACCCCTTTCCAAAAAATATTTTATTCTTTGTGCAAAACCTACAAAATTGAAAGGATTCCCCAGGCATCTAAGAAAGAGATAGATAATTCTAAGAAAGAGATAGATAATTCTAAGAAAGAGATAGATAATTCTAAGAAAGAGATAGATAATTCT